>JAVJTC010000010.1 GCA_040219085.1 Acidimicrobiales bacterium | reverse complement strand
CGGTCGGTGTCGGTGTGGACTCTTCGGTTGGCTCTTATGTGGCTGTCGGTGTGGACTCTTCGGTTGGCTCTTCTGTGGCTGTCGGTGTGGACTCTTCGGTTGGCTCTTCTGTGGCTGTCGGTGTGGACTCTTCGGTTGGCTCTTCTGTGGCTGTCGGCGTCGGGTTGTCGGAACCCGCCGTCGTGTTGGCATCGTCGTCATCGTCGCCCCCGGCGAGCGCGCCGATGATCGCTCCCACTATTGCCAGCACGACGATGACCCCAAGCGCGGGCCATAGGAACCGGCCGAGGCATCCCTTCCGCTTTTCGGGTGGGTCTGCAGCGGGTGTGCCTGCCTCGGGGGGCGGCGGGTCTGCAGCGGGTGTGCCTGCCTCGGGGGGCGGCGGGTAGTTCGGTTGCGATTCGGGCGGATACCACTTTCCGTCCGAGGCTTCCCACCATCCATCACCTTGTGAGGTATCGCTCATCGTTGACATCCTCCCAGTTCCGCCGTATTCCCGGGTCAGCCTACGGTCTGGCGCCGTGCCGCTGCCATCTGCGCCGGTCGGAGTACGCCAAGTTCAACAGGCGTGGGTACTGCCACGGGCTTGTCCACGACGAGGTTCGTTGGGGATCGCATCCAAGCCCCAGGGAGGCTTGAGAGTTGCATCGCGACCACGGCCGCGAAATCGGTGAATGCCGAACCCCATTCAGGGCCCGTCGAAGAAGACCTGGCTAGGCTCCAATCGGTCGAGTCCCCTGGTGGCGGCGCTTGTGCAGCGCCTCAAACTTCCCGCTGCGGGGCGCGCCCATCAGGCGCCGACCGGAGAGTCGGCGGGGGGCCTGGCGACGACGCCATCTCCGCGGCGGTCGAACTCGACGTGCTCGACGGGTGTTTTCTGGCTCTGATCGGGGCAGGCGCACAGGCCACGGAACGCGACGTCGCCCGGACCTGCGGCCCGGGCGATCGAAGTGGAGCTGATGGGAATCGAACCCACGACCTCTTGCATGCCATGCAAGCGCTCTAGCCAACTGAGCTACAGCCCCGTAGGGACCTGCGATCGTATCAGCGTGTTCGCGCGGTTCGACGCGTCGAAGCGGGCGGACGGCCGTGGCCGCGTCGGTACCATCGACCGCCATGGCCGATGCCTACGACCCGTCCGCCGTCGAGCCCCGCTGGCAGGCCCGCTGGCGTGACGACGGCCGTTACGAGATCGACAACGACGACCCCCGTCCGCCGTTCTACGTGCTGTCGATGTATCCGTACCCGAGCGGTCCGGCTCACATCGGCCACGTGCGGAACTACACGTTCGGGGACCTGCTCGTGCGGTACCGCACGATGAACGGTGACGGCGTCCTGTCGCCCATCGGGTTCGACTCGTTCGGGCTGCCCGCCGAGAACGCCGCCATCGCCAGCGGCGAGCATCCGCGGCCGTTCACCGACGCCCGCATCGTCGAGCTCTCCTCGTCGCTGGAGCGCCTCGGCGCGGTGTACGACCTGCGCCGCATCGTCAAGAGCCACGACCCGGCCTACATGCGCTGGACGCAGTCGATCTTCCTGCGTTTCTTCGAGGCCGGCTTGGCCTACCGCAAGTTCGCCCCGGTCAACTGGTGCCCGGGATGCCAGACGGTGCTCGCCAACGAGCAGGTGCTCGCCGACGGGACCTGCGAACGATCGGGAGACCTCGTCGAGAAGCGGGACCTCGACCAGTGGTTCTACAAGACGACCGAGTACGCCCAGGAACTCCTCGACGATCTCGACGACCTCGAGTGGCCCGACAAGGTCAAGATCATGCAGCGCAACTGGATCGGTCGCTCCGAGGGCGCCGAGTTCGGCCTGCCGATCGCCGCGGCCGACGGTTCCCCCCGTGGCGACGCCGAGCCGTTGATGATCTACACGACGCGCCCCGACACCACATTCGGGATGACCTTCGCGGTCATGTCGCCCGAACACCCACGCGTGGCCGAGCTCACGACCCCCGACCAGCACGCGCAGGTGGAGGCCTTCGTCGCCGAGGTGGCCGGGCGCTCCGACATCGAGCGACTCTCCGAGGAGGGCCCCGCCGACAAGCGCGGCGTCTTCACCGGCACCGAGGTGGTGAACCCCTTCACCGGACGCCCCGTCCCGCTGTATCTCGCGGACTACGTCCTCATGGGCTACGGCACCGGAGCGATCATGGCGGTCCCCGGCGAGGACCAGCGTGACTGGGACTTCGCGCAGGCCTACGGTCTCGATGTCATCCGCACCGTCCAGCCCCCCGACGACTTCGACGGCGAGGCCTACACGGGCGACGGACCGACCATCAACAGCGACTGGCTGAACGGCCTGTCGATGACAGAGGCGAAGGCGAAGGCCATCACCTGGCTGACCGAGCAGGGCCACGGCACCGCCAAGATCAACTTCCGCCTCCGGGACTGGCTGTTGTCCCGCCAGCGCTACTGGGGATGTCCGATTCCGGTCGTGTACTGCGACGACTGCGGGATCGTCGCCGTCCCGGAGGATCAGCTCCCCGTCGAACTCCCCGACGACGTCGAGTTCCTGCCCAGCGGTCAGAGCCCGCTGGCCCACCACGAGGGCTTCCTTCACGCGACGTGTCCGGACTGTGGCGGGCCGGCCCGGCGCGAGACCGACACCATGGACACGTTCGTGGACTCGTCGTGGTACTTCCTGCGCTTCGCGGACCCGTGGAACGACGAGGCCCCCTTCGACCTCGACGCGGCCCGCCGTTGGCTACCCGTGGACCAGTACATCGGCGGCGTCGAGCACGCGATCCTGCACCTCATGTACGCCCGGTTCTTCACCAAGGCGCTCGCCGACGTCGGCGTCGCCCCGAAGGAGCTGCGCGAACCGTTCCGGCGCCTCTTCACCCAGGGCATGGTCCGGATGGGCGGCGGCAAGATGTCGAAGTCCAAGGGCAACGTGGTGGCGCCCGAGGCGATCATCGACGAGTTCGGTGCTGACTCGCTGCGCCTGGCCATCCTCCAGGTGAAGCCGCCCGAGGAGGACGTGGACTGGGAGGACTTCGGACTCGAGGGCTGCCACCGTTTCGTCAACCGGGTCTGGCGCCTCGCAGTGGGCGATCCCGAGATCGTCGGCGAGGCCCGCACGGGTGACGAGACCCCGGCCGACACCGAGGTCCGTAAGGGCACCCACCGGCTCATGGCCCGCATCACCGACGACTTCGAACGGTGGTCCTACAACACCGCCGTCGCCGCGTGCATGGAGTTCACCAACGACCTCTACCGCTACGTCCAGAGCGACGAAGGTCCCCACGGGGCGGTCCTGGCCGACGCCGTGGACACGCTGCTGCTCGTCACGGCGCCCATGACGCCGCACCTCTCGGCGGAGTTGTGGGAGCGCCGCCGCGGTGGCGACATCCACGGGGAGCCCTGGCCGGTGGCGGACCCGGCGATGCTCACTGTCGACTCGGTCACGATGGTCGTCCAGGTGGCCGGCAAGGTCCGGGACCGCATCGACGTGGCAGTCGACATCAGCGAGGACGACGCCGTCGCTGCGGCCCTGGCGTCGCAGCGGGTGCAGGAGTTCCTCGACGGTGCTCAGCCCCGCAAGGTGATCGCCCGCCCACCGAAGCTGGTCAACATCGTCCCTTAGGTGACGTAGGGGACGGTCAGGACGCCCGCAGTCGATCCGCGACGCGTGTCCACACCTGCTCGGAGGCCTCGTAGGGGGCGTAGAAGGTGATGCGGTCGAGCACGTCGCCGAAGCGGGATGCCAGGCCGTCGCCCACCTCCTCCGGTGTGCCGACCACGGCGAATGTTTCGAGCATCTCGTCGTCGATCACGTCGCCCATCTCGTCCCACCGGCCCTGCTTCGACATGGCGTTGAGTTCGGGTTGTGCGTCGCCCCAGCCGTGGTGTTCGAGCACGGGGAGGTAGGCGGGCGTTGAGCCGTAGAAGCCGATCAGTCCCTTCACGGCCGTGGCCGCCGCGGCGAGTTCCTCTTCGGAGTCGCCGGTGACCGTGAAGGCCGGCATCGTGATGGCGATGTCGTCCCGGGCGCGTCCCGAGGCGGCCAACCCCTCCTCGAGCGCGGGGAGGCTGTGCTCGCGCAGGTAGCTCTCGGTCTGGAAGCCGTGACTCATCCAGCCGTCGGCCACCTCGCCGGCGACCTTCGTCATCAGGGGGCCAACCGCGGCCATGTAGATCGGCGGACGGCCGTGGGGTGCCGGCCCCGGCGAAAACATCGGTGTCATCAGCGTGTGCGAGTAGAACTCGCCGCGGAAGTCGAGGCGGTCGCCGGTCTCCCAGCTGTCCCAGATGGCGTGCACGGCCTGGATCATCTCGCGCATCCGCGCCGCGGGGTGGCTCCACGGCATGCCGAAGCGCTTCGTGATGTGAGCCTTGATCTGGGTGCCCAGACCCAACACGAACCGCCCCTGCGAGTAGTCGGCGAGGTCACGGCCGATGTTGGCGAGAAGCATGGGGTTGCGGGCGAAGGCGACCGCGATGTTCGTGCCGAGCGTGAGCGTCTCGGTGTGCTCGGCCGCGAGGGTCAACGGGAGGAAGGGGTCCCTGTTCAACTCGAAGACCCAACCGCCGTCGTAGCCCTGCGCCTCGACGTGGGCCGCCATCGGCCCCGCCTGGTCCAGTTCGACCGGAATTCCGCTGTCGATCTTCATCGGAGTCTCTCCCTGTCGGGTCGGCAACTTCGGTCCAGTGGGCCCCGTTGCGGACTGCACGCTGACGGGCCGTCCATGTCAGTTCCGCTCATCACGGTCGCGCAGGAACTGCTCCAGTTCCGCAGCGAGTTCCTCACCGCTCGGGATGCCCTCGGCCGCGGCGGTCACCATGCGGTCGTAGGCCTCCTCGAGGCGGGTGACGAGGTGCAGGTGCTCGGGCTCGGCCTCGAGCAGGCCCGTCAGCCGTTCGTTCATCGCGGCGGCGTCGGTGACGAGGTCCGGGGCCCCGAACACCAGTCCCGTGGCCCGCTCGAGGCCGTCGAGCAGCGCGCTCGCCGCGGCGGGGTAGGGCATGGCCGAGGCGTAGTGAGGGACCTGGGCGTACAGGCCCATGGTCGGTAGGCCCTGTCCGGCAGCGGCCTCCTCGACGGCGACATTGAGGCCGGACGGAACGATGATCGAACCGGCGTCGAGAGCGAGACTCTCGATGCGGCGCCGTGACGGGCTCGACCCCGACAACCGTGCCGGGCGGGTATGGGGGACCGCGGCGGGGTACGCCCCCAGGCTCACGACCTCGCGGGTGTCGTGGGCGAGCGCGATGTCGATCACCTCGGCGACGAAGCCACGCCACGAGTAGTCGGGTTCCGCGCCGTGGAGGAGGAGAGCGTGGCGTCCGTCGGCGTCCGACAGCGCCGTCAGTTCCACCGCGGGCCACTCCAGCGGGGAGGGGACACCGGCGTCGAGTTCGACGGTGGGACGACGTGCCCGGTAGTCGAGCAACATGTCGGTCTCGAACGTCGCGACAGGTGTGGGATGGCCCGCGGCGAGGAGCGCCTTGACGGCGATCGTCTGTGCCGAACCCGCGTCGACCCAGCCATCGAGGCCGATGACGAGCACCGGCTCGGTCAGTTCGGGTGACGGGTATCGGTCGCGTACCAGGGGGCTCATCGTCATCCTCAACCTATCTTGGAGGGTGAGCGACCGCCCGTCCGGGGAATGGTCCGACCCCTCAGCGATGTTGAAGCGAGACGATGAGTAACACAGCCGTGACCGACGTGACAGACGAGACATTCCAGACCGCGGTGATCGACCGCTCCAACGACGTGGCCGTCGTCGTGGATCTGTGGGCCCCGTGGTGCGGACCCTGCAAGACCCTCGGGCCGATCATCGAGCGGGTGATCGCCGCCACCGACGGCAAGGTCGAGCTCGCCAAGGTGAACGTCGACGAGAACCCCGGCGTCTCCCAGGCCTTCCAGGTCCAGGGAATCCCGGCCGTCTACGCGTTGAAGGACGGCAAGGTCGTCGACGGCTTCGTCGGAGCGCAGCCCGAGCCGACGGTTCAGGAGTTCGTGGACCGTCTCCTCCCCACGGAGGAGGAGAACGAGGTCGACACGCTGATCGCGCTCGGCGACGAAGCGTCTCTGCGAAGTGCACTGGAACTGGATCCCGGCCACGAGGGCGCCACCACGGCGCTCGCCGCTCTGCTCGTGGACGAGGACCGTGGCGAGGAGGCACTGACGCTTCTCGAGCGCATCCCGGAGAGCGCCGAGACCCGCCACGTCGCCGCGCTCGCCCGCGCCGGTCGTGACGCCGCCGCCGGCGCCGACGCGAAGCTCGAGGAACTGCTCGCGCGGATCACCGCCCGCGGTGACGATGCCGACGCCGCCCGCCAGGAGTTCGTCGACGTGCTCGAACTGCTGGGACCCGACGACCCCAGGACCGCCGAGTACCGCCGCCGTCTCACCTCGGCGATCTACTGAGTCGATCGCCGAGCCGGCACCGTGAAGCTCGAGCGGCGTGACGGCTACTGGCTTCTGATCGGCGGACCTGTTCCGCCCGGTTCGTCGGCCATCACCATCGGCTCGGTCGTGTCGGTGCGGCGCAGAGCGGCCGGTTCCGTCGGCCTCCTGCGCCACGAAGCCGTCCATGTTGCGCAGTGGCGCCGTCTCGGTGTCGTGCGCTTCCTCATCGGCTACCTCGGGTACTACGCCCTCGGGCGGTCCCGTGGCTGGTCCCACCGGGCGGCCTACCGGCGGATCCCCCACGAGATCGAGGCCGAGTGGGTCTCCAGGCGGCACGGTCGGGGAGAGGACCCTCTTCCCTGGACGTCCCGCCGCACCTAGGCTGAGACTCGGCGCCGAGTAGGCGCTCCTTCCCCTGGGCTCATTCCCGCTTCCCCCGCGTTCGTTGCCGCTTCCCCGCGCACCCGCCCCACACCGGAGCAGCGATGGGCCCGCCGCGGGAACCCGATCCCTCTGACGATTCTCCAACCCCTGACCTCGCGCGCCCCGCCGAGAGTCCGCCCCGCCCGGTGGTCCCCGACATCAGAGACCGTCTCGCCGACTGGGCCCGCGAGGCCGCGTCGCGGGTATCGCCTCTGGTGTGGGTGGTGATCGCCGCGGTCGTCGTCGCCGTCGGCGGCGTCGTCTGGCTTGCGACCGCCTCCGACGCGCCGCCGGCGCGCCTGGACACCGCCGACGTTCCCCGCGCAACGGTCCTGCCGGACCCGACGCCCGGTGGTGAGGCCGATGTGGTCGTGGTGCACGTGGCGGGGGCCGTCGTGGCTCCCGGCGTCTACCACGTGCAGGCGGGCGCCCGGGTCGCCGATGTGGTCGCCGCTGCCGGAGGTCCCACCGTCGACGGCGAGACCGACCGGCTGAACCTCGCAGCTCCCGTCGCGGACGGCGAACGGGTCTACGTTCCCCGCGTCGGTGAGGAGATCGTCGCACCGGTCGGTGGTTCAGGTGCAGCCGCCGGTGGCGGGCCGGTCGACCTCAACACCGCGGATTCACTTGCGCTGCAGGGCCTCCCCGGCGTCGGTCCCACGATCGCCGCGGCGATCATCGCCCGGCGGGAGGAGGCGCGCTTCGCCTCCGTCGAGGACCTCCTGGACGTGGCGGGCATCGGACCGACGCGCCTCGATGCCCTCCGTGACCTCGTGACGGTCCGGTGAGTATCGACCTCCCGGGCGCCACCGAGGCCACGGGAGGCGGCGGAGCGGTGCGGGCGATGAGTGACGGCTGGGTCCACGTCCTCGCGGCGGCGGTGGTCGGCGGTGCCCTCCTTGCTGTTGGCGGTCCCTGGTTCCCGGCGGCCATCGGCCTGGTGGCTGCGCTCGTCGTCCGTCGACCGGCCCTGTTGTGCCTTGCTGCCTTCGTGCTCGCCTCGGTGCTGTCGGCGCGGGCCCAGGCGGCGGTGGAGCCGATCCCCGCTTCTTCGGACGTGGCCGGCGACGCCCGGCTCCTCACCGACCCCGAGCCGGTGGGGATCGGAGTCCGGGTCGACGCGCTCGTCGATGGCCACCACGCCGAGGCGTGGGCATACGGCGCCGCTGCCGCGAGGCTGAGGGACCGGCTCGCGGGGCAGGTGGTGCATGTCGCAGGCGAACTCCGTCCCGCCCCCACCGATGCGCCGTGGCTGCGGGCGCGGGGTGTGGTCGCCCGCCTCTCCGTGGACGACGTGGGGCGGTGGTCGCCAGGAGCAGCGCACCACCGGATCGCCAACGCGGTGCGTGGGTTGCTCGTCGACGGCGCCTCGTCGCTTCACGAGGACGAGCACGCCCTGTTCACGGGCGTCGTCTTCGGCGACGACAGGAACCAGTCGGCCGTCGTCGCCGACGACTTCCGTGCGGCCGGGCTGACTCACCTGCTCGCCGTGTCGGGACAGAACGTGGCGTTCGTGTTGGCGTTGAGTCGGCCGTTGATCATGCGGCTTCGGATCGCCGGGCGCTGGGTGGCGGTGCTCGCGGTGCTTGGGTTGTTCGCGACGATCACGCGCTTCGAGGCGTCGGTGCTGCGGGCGACCGTGATGGCGGCGATCGCTGCGACGGCGGATCTGATGGGTCGGGAGATCTCGTCGCGTCGGGTGCTGTCTCTCGCTGTGGCGGGGCTCGTTCTGTACCGGCCGCTGCTGGTGCTCTCCGTCGCGTTTCAGCTGTCGGTGGCGGCGACGGCGGGCATCGTGTGGCTGGCGGGTCCGTTCGCCCGGCGCTTCGAGGGGGCCGGGTTCATGGCGTTGCCGCTGGCGGTCACCGTCACGGCCCAACTCGCCGTTGCTCCGGTGCTGGTCGCGACCTTCGGGACGGTGTCGTTGGTGTCGTTGCCGGCCAATCTCCTGGCCGGTCCGGCGGCCGGGGCGATGATGACCTGGGGTGTCGCCGCTGGCCTCGCGGCCGGGGTCGCTCCGTCGGTGGTGGCGGCTGTCCTGCACGTTCCGACCCGGGTTCTCGCGTGGTGGCTGCACACCGTTGCCTCGACAGCGGCCGGCCTTCCTGTCGGAACGCTCGGTGTGGGAGGGGTCTGGGTCCTCGTGGTGGCAGCAACCGTGTGGCACCTCGCGCGGCCGCGGACGCTGCGGCTGGCGGCGTCGCTTGCCGCGCTGGCGGTGGTTCTGGCCGCGGTCGTGTCGGTGGGGGCACCCGCCGACGGCGTCGGGGAGGTGGGGCGGGACTCGTCGATGGTCCACGCCGACGGCGTCACGATCCTGGTGGTCGGTCCCCGCACCTCCCCGGAGGATCTGGCCGAGCACCTCAGGACCCATCGCGTCGGCAGGGTGGACCTCGTCGTCATCGCCTCGGGTGGTTCGGTCGGCCGTGATCACCTCGAAGCCGTGACCGCCCGGGCGCACACGGGAATCGTCTGGGGGCGCTCCGGTCACCGGATCCCGTCGGCCGTCACGCCGACGCCGGGATCGGTCCTGCGGTTCGGTCCCTTCGAGGTGACGGTCACCGATGACGATCCACTGGATGTCACCATCACGGGGCCTCGTGTGGACGACGATTCCGTCCTCACATGAGGGCAAGGGCCCGCCGGATGGCCGAGTGGGCAGCCGGGGTGGCGCGCTAGCGTCGCAGCGTGATCCTCGAGCTCGGTCATCACCGCTTCGACGTGACCCACAAGGCTCTCGTGATGGGAATTCTGAACCGCACACCGGACTCGTTCTTCGACGGCGGTCAGTACTTCGACTTCGACGAGTTCCTCCGCAAGGCCGAGCAGCACGTCACCGACGGGGCTGACTTCCTCGACGTCGGTGGCGTCAAGGCCGGTCCGGGTCCAGAGGTCACCGAGGCCGAGGAGATGGATCGGGTGGTGCCGGCCATCGCGGCACTCGCCGACCGCTTCGACATCCCCCTGTCGGTCGACACGTTCCGGGCCTCCGTCGCGCGTGCCTGCTACGAAGCGGGCGCCCACGTGGGCAACGACATCTCGGGATTCGCCGATCCGGACTACCTGTTGGCCGCCGCTGAGAACGGTGCCTCGGTCGTGGCGTGCCACGTCCGGCTCGCGCCGCGGGTCCCGGACCCCGATCCCCACTACGACGATCTCGTCGGAGAGGTCGCCTCGTTCCTCGCCGAACGGGCCAGGTGGGCACGTGAGGCCGGCATTCCCCCCGAGAGGGTGATGGTCGATGCGGGCCTGGACCTGGGCAAGACCGAGGCGATGTCGGCCGAGTTGCTCCGACGCCACGACGAGCTCGCCGGGTCGGGCCACGTGATGTTCCTCTCCGCCTCCAACAAGCGGTTCCTCGGCTGGCTGACCGGCACCGAGGTGGACGACCGACGGATGGCGACGATCGGTGCCCATGTCCTCGGCATCGCCCTCGGGTGCCGGGTCCTCCGCGCCCACGACGTCGCCGGCTCGCGTCGGGTCGTGGACCGCATGGCCGCCATCCTCGCGGCCCGGGCCGAACTCGTCGGAGCCGGCACATGAGCCTGCCGCCCATCCAGGTGCTCCAGGGCTCAGAGGCGTCTCTGCTGGCCGCCGAGGTCACCGAACGGGTGCGGGCGCTCGTCGGCGACGGCGACGCGTCGCTCATCGTCACCGAACTCGACGACGCCGCCTGGGGAGGTGGCGTGGACCCGGACATCACCCCGCTCGTCGACGCCGCGCAGACACCACCGTTCCTCTCGGAACACCGCGTCGTCGTCGGTCACCACATGGGTCGCTTCGGACGGGCGGACAGCGTCGCCGCCCTCGTGCGGTACCTCGAGGCACCGCTCGAGACGACGGCGATCGTGCTGGTGTGGGAGAAGGCGCCCGACCAGCAGCGCGTCGGCGCGCTGCCGAAGTCCCTGAAGGACGCGATCGATTCGGCCGGAGGCACGATCACGAAGATCGGGGTCCCCTCGGGCCGTGGAATGAAGCCCTGGATCGCCGAGCAGGCCTCCGACGCGGGCGTCGACCTCAGACCGGCTGCGGCCAACCGCCTGGCCCAGCATCTGGGCGAGGACGTGGCGGCACTGCTGCCGCTCCTCGCTGCGCTACGGGGTGCCTTCGGGTCGGCCCCGGTGGACGAAGAGGACCTGGCGCCCTACCTCGGCGCGTCGGGAGCGCGACCGCCCTGGGAACTGACCGATGCGATCGCCGAGGGCGACGTCGGGTTGGCGCTACGACGACTCGGGGAGATGACCGGGGTGGGGGAGCGCCATCCCCTGCAGATCATGGCGACGCTGCACAACCATTTCGAGCGGTTGCTCCGACTCGACGGCACCGGGGCGGCGACGGAGGGCGAAGCCGCGTCGATTCTCGGTATCAAGCCGTTCCCGGCAAAGAAGGTCCTGCGTCATCTCGACGCGATCGGACCGGCCGGACTGCGACGGTGCTACGCGTGGCTGGCCACGGCGGATCTGGATCTGCGTGGCGCGAGCGGTCTGGAACCGAACGCGATCATCGAGATCCTCGTGGCGAGGTTGGCGGCGACGGCGCGCCGCCGGTGAGCGTCCGTCGCGACGCGTTGCGTCGCGACGAACCCGAAGTCAGTCCCGCTCGGCTTCGATGCGGCCGAGGCGCTTGACGAGGCGCGACTTCTTGCGCGCCGCGGTGTTCTTGTGCAGAACGCCCTTCGACGTGGCCGAGTCGATGCGCTTGATGGCCGCACGCGTGGCCTCTTCGGCGTCGTCGCGGCCCTCGGTGACGGCTTCCACCGCGTGGCGCGTCCGGGTGATGATCTCTGAGCGCACGGCCTTGTTGCGCTCGTGGCGCTTCTCGTTCTGGCGGTTCCGCTTGATCTGGCTCTTGATGTTGGCCACGACTGTCCTCAGGGTGGTGTTTCGACACGCGCAGCCCCTTCCGCAGGGGCGACGTCGCATGCTACCGGCCGGGCCGGAAAGCGGCACCCTCGCGCTACCGTCGGGCGCGTCGCCGTCCGTGTGACCCCCGCCGCGTTCGAAACCTCCGATGGACATCTCGCGAATCCGCAACACGTCGATCATCGCCCACATCGACCACGGCAAGTCCACCCTCGCCGACCGCATGCTGGAACGCTGCGGAGCCGTGGACCCCCGCGACATGCGCGAGCAGTACCTGGACTCCATGGATCTCGAGCGTGAGCGCGGCATCACGATCAAGTTGCAGAGCGTCCGCCTGGACCACGCCGACCACGTGATCAACCTCATCGACACGCCCGGCCACGTGGACTTCGGCTACGAGGTGTCGCGTTCTCTCGCGGCGTGTGAGAGCGTCATCCTCCTCGTCGACGCCGCGCAGGGCATCGAAGCCCAGACACTGGCCAACTGCTACCTCGCGCTCGAGAACGACCTCGAGATCGTCGCCGTCCTGAACAAGATCGACCTCCCCGCAGCCGATCCCGACCGCTACGCCGCCGAGATCGAGAACGTCCTCGGCATCGACGCCGAGTCAGTCCTGCGCATCAGCGCCAAGACCGGCGAAGGGGTGGGGGAGTTGCTCGACGCCATCGTCGACCGGACCCCGCCCCCCGTCGGTGATCCCGAAGCGGCGCTCCAGGCCCTCGTGTTCGACTCCCACTTCGACCAGTACCGCGGTGTCATCTCGTCGGTGCGGGTGGTCAACGGTTTCCTGCGCAAGGGCGAGGGGATCAGGTTCATGCAGTCGGGTGCGGCCCACGAGGTCGACGAGGTCGGTGCCCGCCGACCGGATCTCACGCCGATGGGCGAACTCGGCCCCGGTGAGGTGGGCTATCTCATCGCCGGCGTGAAGGCGGTGGCCGACGCCCGTTCGGGCGAGACCGTCACCACCACGCTGCGGGGTGCCACCGAAGCGCTTCCGGGCTACCGCGAGCCCAAGCCGATGGTCTTCTCCGGGCTGTACCCCGTGGAGGGTGATGACTTCGCCGACCTGCGTGACGCCCTCGAGAAACTCCGCCTCAACGACTCCAGCTTCACGTACGAGCCCGAGACGTCAGGGGCGCTCGGTTTCGGGTTCCGCTGCGGGTTCCTGGGCCTGTTGCACATGGAGATCGTCCGCGAACGCCTCGAGCGGGAGTTCGGGCTCAGTCTCATCTCCACGGCGCCGTCGGTGGAGTACGAGGTCACCACGAGCGCCGGCGACGAGATCCGCGTGGACAACCCGTCCGAGCTGCCTCCGGCCGCGGAGATCGAGTCGATCGCAGAGCCGTACCTCGCGGTGACGCTTCTGTCGCCCGCCGAGTACACGGGCACGCTCATGGAGCTCTGCCACACCCGGCGCGGGGAACTGCGCCGCCACGAGTATCTCTCGCCCGAGCGGGTCGAGTTGTCGTTCCGGATCCCGCTCGCCGAGGTGGTGGTGGACTTCTTCGACCAGCTGAAGAGTCGCACCCAGGGTTACGCCTCGCTGGACTACGAACCGGACGGTTACGACGTCGCCGATCTCGTCAAGGTGGACATCCTCCTGCACGGCGAGCCCGTCGACGCGTTCAGCTCGATCGTGCACCGCGACGCGTCCTATGAGTACGGCAAGCGCATCGTGGACAAACTCCGCGAACTCATTCCCCGCCAGCAGTACGACGTGCCGATCCAGGCGGCGATCGGTGGGCGCATCATCGCCCGCGAGACGGTGAAGGCCTTCCGCAAGGACGTGACGGCCAAGCTCTACGGCGGCGACGTCACCCGCAAGCGCAAACTCCTCGAGAAGCAGAAGGAGGGCAAGCGCCGCATGAAGTCCATCGGACGCGTCGACGTGCCCCAGGAGGCCTTCATCTCGGCGTTGCGTCTCGACGACTAGCGTCCCGCTTCCCCGGTCGTCTGACGACGGCCCGGTGCCTGGACGCGCCCCCGGTACGGTTCAGTGCCGCAGGTGTCGGTAGGATCGAGCCGATCATGACTGACGCGCAGCTGTCCGACCGGAAGGCGGCGATTCTGCGAGCGGTGGTCGAGGGATACACGTCGACCGCCCGCCCCGTGGGATCGGGAGCGATCGTGGACGCGGAAGGGCTCGAGGTCTCCTCGGCCACCGTCCGCAAGGAACTCCTGGCACTCGAACAGGCCGGCTTCCTCGAACAACCCCACACCAGCGCCGGGCGTGTCCCCACCGACAAGGGCTATCGCTACTTCGTCGACGAACTCATGCGGCCCTTCGAGTTCGGTCAGGCCACCAACGAGCGCATCTCGCATTTCTTCGAGAGGGCCCACGGCGAGATCGAGACGATGTTGCGCGACACCAGCCGGCTGTTGAGCCAGCTCACGCACTACACATCGGTGGTGGTCGGTCCGGGGGCCGAACTCGCCACCGTCCGCTCCGTGCAACTCGTGGGACTCCATCACGACGTCGCCCTCGTCGTTGTCGTGATGTCCAACGGTGCCATCGAGAAGTACACCGTGGACCTTCCCGGGGCCGGCGACGGCGCGGCCCGGGATGCCGTGGACCGCGCGGGAGCGGTACTCGCCGGAGCGATGATCGGCCGACCGTTGGCCGACGCCGCCGAGCCCGCGCCGACCGGGGACGTGGCGATCGACGACATCGTCTCCTCGTGCGTCGACGCGATTGCCGAAGGTGCCGCCGCTCCCCACGAGCAGTTCTACGTCGGTGGCACGCCGACGGTGGCCTCGCTGTTCGCCGCCACCGAGCAGGTGCGCGAAGTGCTGTCGATCCTCGAGAAGCAGTACGTGATGGTGACTCTCGTGCGCGACGTCATCGACCGGGGACTGACCGTCGCCATCGGCTCGGAGACCGGTGTGGAACCGCTGGCCGAGTGCTCGGTGGTCGTCGCCCCCTACCTGGTGGAGGGCTCCCCGGCGGGCCAGATCGCCGTCCTCGGACCCACCCACATGAACTACCCCCAGGCCGTCGCCGCGGTCGCCGTTGTGAGCGCGCAACTCGGCTCGCGGTTGTCCGAAGGCTGATCAGACGGCACGATGTCCCCGGCCATCCGTTGAGCGGGACGCTGCCCAGCCGGGGCTGACCGATCGACCCCGGGGACCGACCCACCGGGCCGCCGAACGATGAGGTGACGTGGAGCGCGACTACTACGAGGTACTCGGTGTGGACCGTGGCGCCTCTCCCGATGAACTGAAGAAGTCCTACCGCCGCCTGGCTCGTGAGCTGCACCCCGACCGCAACCCCGGCGATGGTGACGCCGAGGCCCGGTTCAAGGAGGTCGCCCGTGCCTACGAGGTCCTCTCGGACCCCGAACGGCGCGCCCGTTACGACCGGTTCGGCCACGCGTCCGAGGGCGGTGGAGGTGCCGGGGGAGACCCCTTCGGGGCGGGCTTCGGGGACATCTTCGACGCGTTCTTCGGCCAGAGCGGGTTCGGCGGCCGTGGTCCCAGCGGCCCGGCGGCGGGGCCGGACCTGCAGGCGACCGTCCGGCTGTCGTTCACCGATGCCGTTCTCGGGACCGCGACCGACGTCGAGGTCCGCACCGCCGTGGCATGCGAGACCTGTGAGGCGACGGGCGCGAAGCCCGGGACCGAGCCGGTCACGTGTCCGCAGTGCAACGGGTCCGGTCAGGTCCAGCGGGTGCGGCAGTCACTGCTCGGGCAGATGGTGACGGCATCGCCGTGTGACCGGTGTTCGGGCTCCGGCCGTTGGATCGAGCACACCTGCGCCACCTGTTCGGGGGAGGGCCGGGTCGTCACCGACAAGACCTACACGGTCGACGTGCCGGCCGGCGTGGACACGGGCTCCACCTTGCGGCTGTCGGGGCGCGGTGCCGCCGGTCCCCGGGGTGGCCCCCACGGTGATCTCTACGTCCGTATCGCGGTCGCCGACCACGCCTATCTCACCCGCGACGGTGACGATCTCGTGCACGACCTCGAGATCCCGATGACCCAGGCTGCGCTCGGTGCCGAACTCGACTACGAGACCCTCTACGGCACCGAGGAGCTGCGGATCCGCCCGGGGGCCCAGACAGGGGAGATCCACCGGATCCGGGGCCACGGCGTGCCCCGCCTGCAGGGCCGGGGCCGGGGCGATCTGCTGGTACGGCTGAAGGTGGAGACGCCGACCGACCTCGATTCCGAGCAGCGCGAGCTGGTGCGACGCCTCGCGGAGTTGCGCGGGGACGAGGTCGCCGACGACGGCAAGGGCTGGTTCGGCCGGCTTCGCTCCGCGTTCAACACCTGAGCGGGACATCACCGTGACCCATCCCGGCCTGGGCGGGTGCCCACACGTCTTCGTCACCGACCTCGATGCCCCCGAACTCGACCCCGACGACGATCACCACCTGGCTCGGGTGCTGCGGGTGCGCGCCGGTGACCCGATCACGATCTCCGACGGGCAGGGACGGTGGCGGCCCGCGCGTTTCGCGGCCGCTCCCGAGCCGGTGGGTGACGTCGTGGAGGTGCCTGCGCCGGCGAGCCCGGTGGCCGTCGCATTCGCTGTGGTCAAGGGGGGACGTCCCGAGTTGATCGTCCAGAAGCTCACCGAGATCGGCGTCGACCGAATCGTCGGGTACACCGCCGAGCGTTCGGTCGTCCGTTGGGACGCGGATCGAGCTGCCCGCCATCACGAGCGTTGGCTGCGGATCGTGCGGGAGGCGTCGATGCAGTCGCGGCGGTGTCGGCTCCCCACGGTGGAGCCTGTCTCCGCCTTCGCCGATCTCGCACGCGAACCGGGTGCACGCCGGTGCGAACCCGGCGCGCCGCTGGTTTGCGAGGCGGTCCCCCTGCTGGTCATCGGCCCGGAGGGCGGCTTCTCTGCAAGCGAACGTGCGCTTCTGCCCGCTGAACCGGTGGGTCTGGGCCCTAACGTGCTGCGAACCGAGACCGCCGCCATGGTGGCGGCGGCACTCGCCGTGGCCCGGCGTGAAGGTGGCGTAGGAGGCTGAGAACCTCGCGCGCCTCTGTCTGCGGCCGTATCGGGTGCGAGGAGGGCGGGAAGGGTCCGTAAGAACCACGCCGCGTGGTTGACTCACCGCAGATCGTTCTCTATTGTGACAGAGAGTGGTCGCATCAGTGGTCGACCGGCGCGTCCAGCGACCGGCCGCCGCCGCAGGTCCATTGCGGAAGTGGCCGATGAGAGGCACGGGGAAATGAGCGACGAGCACGACGAGAACGATCAGGCCTACGTCCGGGAGGTCGGCAGCCGCATCCGGGCGATCCGTCGGCAGAAGGGCCTGTCACTCCAAGACGTCGAGGCGGACTCCGCGGGTGAGTTCAAGGCGTCGGTGCTCGGCGCGTACGAACGTGCCGAGCGGGTGATCTCGGTTCCCCGGCTCCAACGACTGGCCGCGATCTACTCGGTTCCGATCGAACAACTGCTCCCCGGCGTGGGGATGACCCCGGTGTCGGGACCACGCGAGAGCGGTCCCTACGTGACCATCGACCTGCAGCGCCTGGACGGCCTCACCGGGGCCGAGGCGGAGATGCTCGCCCGCTATCTCACGATGATCCAGGTGCAACGTCAGGACTTCAACGGCCGGGTCCTCACGATCCGCTCCGATGACCTTCGCGCGCTGGCCTGCATTCTCGGCGTGGGCGTCGACCAGACCATCCCGCGCCTGTCCGAGCTGGGACTCGCGTTCGCCATCTGAGCGTTCGCCACGCCCTCAGGGATCCGCCGAGCTCCAGACCTCACCGTCGCCCCGCACGACGAGGCTCTCGCAGCCATCGGCCGGCGATGTCACAACGGTGGTTTCGAGCGGCGGTGACACCTCCGCCTCGAGGGTCGCGGTGAGTGGTTCGTCCCGTGGCCACCGGGCGAACATCCAGACCTCACCCGTCCCGCCCCGCACGAGATCCAGTGTCGCCGTACCGTCGCAGTCCCAGTCGCCGACGGCGAGGTCGTCGCCGGGCCGCCCCACCGGATAGCGGGCGCCGTCGATGATGACCGCTCCCGCCTCGATGACGACGTCGTCGGGGCATCCGTCGCCGTCCACGTCGTGGCCGGCCGCATCGGAGCACGGCGGAGTACCCGGGCTGATCCCCGCGGTCTGTGGTGGTTCGGGTGCGGTGTCCACCGCGGTCTGTCGTAGCGCTGCGTCATCGTCGGTGTCGAGGGAATCCTGCGCGGAGAAGTCGAGGGGGCCGTCCGCCGGGATGTCTCCCGACGAGGGCATGAGCGTGCCGACTCCCATCGCGACGGCGATGCCGGCGATCACCACGCAGCACGCGCCGAGTGCGGCGCGGGCCGCGCCTGGGAGGTTCCGGCCGGTACGGGCGGGCGCGGCGGCTTCGGACCGGACCGGGTCGGGATCGGGTACATCACCGGTCGCCGGCGGTGGTTCCCTGCGGGGGATCGGGGCTGCGCGGGTGGGGTCGTCGGCCGTATCGAGCCCGAAGGCGTCACGTAGGGCGTCGGCGACGCCCCGGGCGGAGTCGAAGCGCCCGGAGCGGATCTTGTCGGCAATGCCGTTCAACTCGGTCGACACCCCGTCGCGACGCGTGCGGAGGAACCGGGCGAAACCGGCGTCGGGCGCGCCCTTGCCCGCCGGTGCCACGACGCACAGCCGACCGAGGGCCTCGATGTCGTCGCGGCGTTCGACGGGTGGGGCCGCGGGGCTCAGCGCCGACGGATTGCTGACCCGGCGCGCCGAGGAGAGTCCCACGAGGACGGGGGAGCCGTTACCAGCGATGACGACGTGGTCCGGCCGTATCGCCCCGTGGACGATGCCCGCCTGGTGGAGCGCGTCGAGGGTGTCCGCGACCGCAGCGACCACCGCCGCCCGGTCGCGGGGACTGGGGGCCGACCACGTCGCGAGGGTGTGTCGACCGGCGTGGCGGAGCCGGAGGCACTCGGGGCTCGGCTGGGCGAGAAGGGTCGGGAGCCCGGCGATGTCGAGACCGGCCAGGATCTCCGCCTGAGCCGCGATGACGTCGTCGGGACCCGTCTTGTCGATGCACAGCGTGCCGTCCGGGGCGATGGCGAGCGCGGTTGACATGGCCACAGCCTCGCGCGTGGACCCGTCCGGGTAAAGGAGAGACTTCGAAAGTTATCGAAAGTTATTCAGGCTTATCGATTGTCCATCGGCACGTAATCCCGGGTCGTCGCACCGGTGTAGACCTGACGGGGACGGGCGATGCGCGAGTCGTGCTCCAGCATCTCGTTCCAGTGGGCGAGCCAACCCGACACGCGGGGGATGGCGAACAGGACCGTGAACATGTCGGTGGGGAAGCCCAGCGCCTGGTAGATCAGCCCGGAGTAGAAGTCGACGTTCGGGTAGAGCTTGCGGGAGACGAAGTAGTCGTCGGCGAGCGCCACCTCCTCGAGCTTCAGGGCGATGTCGAGGAGCGGGTTCTTACCCGTGATCGCGAACACCCTGTCCGCGTGTTCCTTGATGATCGCGGCTCGCGGGTCGTAGTTCTTGTAGACCCGGTGGCCGAATCCCATCAGACGGCCATTGCCGTCCTTGACCGACTGGATGAACGCATCGACGTTGTCGTAGGTGCCGATCTCGCCGAGCATCGACAGGACGGCCTCGTTCGCTCCGCCGTGTCGGGGCCCGTACAGCGCCGCACTCGCCGCGGCGACCGCGGAGTACGGGTCGGCATGGGAGCTCCCGACAACACGGGCGGTGCTCGTCGAGCAGTTCTGCTCGTGGTCGGCGTGGAGGATGAACAAGATGTCGAGAGCGCGGGCGATGGCCGGGTCCGTCTGGTAGACCGGTTCGGCGATCTTGAACATCATCGACAGGAAGTTGCTCGCGAAGTCGATGTCGTTGTTCGGATACACGTAGGGCATGCCGACCGAGAACCGGTGGCCGGCGGCTGCGATCGTCGGCATCTTGGCGATCAGCCGCACGATCTGGGCGTGGCGGACGTCGTAGTCCATCACGTTCTTCGCCTCGGGGTAGAAGGTCGACAGCGCTGCGACCGTCGAGATCAGCATCCCCATCGGGTGCGCGTCGTAATGGAACGACTCCATGAAGCGCTTGCGGAAGTTCTCGTGGATGTAGGTGTGGTGGGTGATCTCGTGCACCCAGGTGGCGTACTCGTCGGCCGACGGGAGTTCCCCGTTCAAGAGGAGATAGGCGACCTCGAGATAGGTCGAATGCTCGGCGAGCTGTTCGATCGGGTAGCCGCGGTACTGCAGTACGCCCGCCTCGCCGTCGATGTAGCAGATCGCACTGTCAGCTGCGGCCGTCGTTGCGAAGCCGAGGTCACGGAACCAGATGTTGGGCATGAGGTTCCGCCACTCGGTCGCGTCGACGGCTCCTCCTTCGATCGGGATCTCGACCGACTTGCCCGTCCGGTTGTCGGTGATGGTGATCGATTCGGACACCTTGTTCCCCTCTGCTCCTCGTGCGGTCAGCGGGCCGCGCTCATCCGGTCCGGTCGGATACCGGGGGGTGACGGGCGGCCCGAGGGGTGACACTACCAGCCGCCCGTTCCGTGGCGAATCCCGGAGGGGCGTCCGCATGGCCCGCGCGGCCCGCGAGGCCCCGGTCCGGCGTCACAGGGGCGAGTTGTCGTGGCGCCGGTTGACGAGGTGCTCGCGCTTCGACTGGAGGACGGTGAGGGCCGCGGCCACCTCGCGACGGGTCTCGGCGGGGTCGATCACGGCGTCGACCGAGCCACGGTCCGCGGCCCGGTAGGGGTTGAGAAGCCGGGCCTCGTAGTCGGCTTCGAGCATCGGCCGGTCGGCCGGATCGGTTCGACGGTGCAGGATCTCGACGGCGCCCTTCGCCCCCATGACGGCGATCTCGGCGTTGGGCCACGCCAGCGCCACGTCGTTGCCCATGTACTTGGAGTCCATGACGATGTAGGCACCGCCGTAGGACTTCCGCAGCGTGACGCACACGCGCGGCACGGTGGCCCGGGCGTACGCGAACGCGAGCTGGGCGCCGTGGCGGATCATCCCGCGCCATTCGAGATCTTTGCCGGGCTGGAACCCCGGCGTGTCCACGAAGGTGACGAGGGGGATCCCGAACGCGTCGCAGAACGCCACGAAGCGAGCGGCCTTCTGGGACGCGGCGATGTCGAGGGTCCCGGCGAGGATCTGTGGTTGGTTCGCGACTATGCCCACCGGGGTGCCGCCGATCGCAGCGAGGCCCGTGACGATGTTGGCGGCCCAGCGGGCTCTGCACTCCACGAGGATCCCGTCGTCGACCACGCTGCGGATCACGTCGCGGACGTCGTAGCTCCCCGTCGGCGACGTGGGCAGGACGGCGCCCGCTTCGGGGGTGGGACGGTCGACAGGATCGTCGGTGAGCACGGTCGGCGCGATCGCGTCGATGTGGGGCGGGAGGTAGAGGAGGAGCTCGGCGATGACGTCGATCGCCGCTTGTTCGTCGGTGACCACGAAGGACGCGAGCCCGGAACGGTCGGCGTGAACTCCCGGCCCGCCCAGCTCATCGGTCCCGATGGGCACGCCGGTGAACTGTTCCACCATGAGCGGGCCGCTGACGAAGGCGTAGCTGGCCTCGGTCATCACCACGAAGTCCGCGAAACCGAGCAGGAGGGCGGGGCCCGCCGCCACGGGTCCCGTCGCGCAGGCGAGGATCGGCACGACTCCCGAGGCGGCGGCGAGGGCCTTCGCCGCGGTTCCCCAGCCGAACGACGCGCCGATTCCCTCGGCGATGTTGGCGCCCGAAGATGAGATCAGAAGGACACAGGGGACCTGCTCGTGGCGGGCGAGTTCGGCTGCGTTGGAGATCACGGGTCCGCAGTCGAGGGTGAGTGCTCCCCGGTTCTCGCTGTCTCCTCCCACTGTGACGACGACCGCCCTGTTGCCACCGAGGTCTGTGAGCGTGGCGGTCGACGGGCCGGGCATCCCCGCGCGGATCTGCACTTCGGACATCGTCATTTCCTATCAGGCGTCGGCGCCCGCGCGGTGATCCCGTTCACGAACCGGGGTGGATGCCCTCCTGGGCGGGGCCCTCGTCGGCGACCAGGTCGGCCAGGAGCTCGACCACGGCGCGCGTCGCCGCCGATGCGGCGACGTTGCGCGGTCGCGCGAGGCCGACCGAACGCATCAGCAGCCCCTCGACGGGAACGATGACGAGGGGGTCGTCGGCATGGGCGGCGCTGGCGGGTACGAGCGCGGGGCCGAGCCCGGCTGCGGCCATCTCGGTGAGGAGCCGGACACCGTCCACTTCGATCCGGCCGTGTAGGGCGAGGCCCACGCGGGCGAGGTCCGCGTCGAGCTCTGTGCGGAACGCCGTCCCGCGGGCGGGCAGTAGTAGCGGGTGCGCTGCGAGATCCTCGGGGCTGATGACGTCCAGCGCGGCCAGGGGGTGGTCGGGGAGCGTGGCGACGACCACGTTCTCGGTGAACAGCTTCTCGGTGGTGATGTCGCGGTCGTCGACGGGGAGATTGACGAGGGCGAGGTCGAGTTCGTGGCGGGCGAGGCGCGGCCGGAGCTGGGCCGTGCTGGCCTCGATGATCGTCAAGGTCACGCCCGGGTGGGTGTCGAGGGTGGCGCGTCCCAGCCGGTGGGCGAGCCACCCCGCCGCCGAGCCGATGACGCCGATCACGACGTTGCCCGACACTTCCTGTCGGATTCCGGCGAGTTGCGGACCGATGCCGTCCAACTCGCTGCGGACGACCCGGGCCCGCGACGCGACCACCTCCCCTTCGGGCGTCAGCGCGCGGCTCGCCCGGTCCACGAGGACCGTGCCCAGCTCGTCCTCGAGCTTGGCGATGTGGGTCGAGACGTTGGACTGCACGGTGTGCAGTGCGAGCGCCGCCGCCGAGAAGGTGCCGTGTTCTGCAACCGCGAGGAGAGCATCGAGCTGTCGTAGATCCATCGTTCACCCTGCATTCATCATCGAATCCGACACTTTGACGTCAACGTTATCTCTCTGACAGATGCAAACTATCGCGAACAACTGTTTGATTCTGTCGGGGTTCGGGCGCATGATGAACACATCACATAAAGCCGAGGTTCTCGCACACCCCCCCCAGTGCGACTCGGCTGGTCGAAGGGCAGGTCCCCCCCGCGCCCGAGACCGATCGAAGAGAGACCGGATCCCCCCTCCGGTCTCTCTTCGGCGTTTTGGGCTGTGTTGTCGCCGCCTGCGGCGGACCGGCCCACCCTCGGTGGCGAGTCGCCCGGGCTGTGTCGTCGCCGCCTGCGGCGGTCTGTGTTGTGGCCGCTCGGTGCGGACCGCCCCACCCGGGTGGTGTCGTGGGGGGCCACTCCGGCCGTGGCGGCCCGAGTGCAGCGGTACCGTGAGCGCCATGGCGGCCGGCGCCTTCTTCGATCTCGACCGCACACTCCTGGCCTCGAGCAGCGGCGCCACCATCGCGGACATGATGCACAGCCGTGGCCTCCCGGCGCCGTCGATACCGGGTCAGCGGCTGCTCTTCGCTCTCTACGAGCGTTTCGGTGAGGATCCCGTCTCGATGGCGTTCGCCCGCCAGGCCGTGCGGATGGCGGCGGGACGGCGGCGCGACGAGCTGGTCGAGGTCGGCGAACTGGCCGCTCCCGAGCTCGCCGACCGGCTCCTGCCGTTCGCACGGGCCGAGATCGCCCGGCACCGCCGGGACGGACACCGCCTCGTCATGGCCACCACGACCCCCCACGAACTGGTCGAACCGCTCGCGCGGCGCCTCGGCTTCGATGATGTGGTGGCGACGCGCTACCGGGCCGTGCACGGCGTGTTCGACGGCACCATCGACGGTGAGTTCACCTGGGGGAGGGGGAAGCTCAGCGCCGTCGAGGCGTGGTGTCGGGCCGACGGCGTGGACCTCGCCGACAGCTGGGCCTACTCGGACAGCTACTACGACGCCCCGCTGCTGCGGGCGGTCGCACACCCCGTGGCGGTGAACCCCGACGCGCGTCTGCGTGTCATCGCACGGGTGTCGGGCTGGCCCGTCAGGGACTTCCGGGCGCCCGAGGGTGTCGCCACGATCTCGGGTCACGAGGTGCAGGAACTGTTGATGATCCTCGCCCGCCCCGAACTCCTGCCGTTGCTGGAAGCCGACGTGGACGGCGTCGACCGGATCCCCTCCGAGGGCCCGGCGATACTCGCGGCCAACCACCGCTCGTACTTCGATCCGGTCGTGGTGGCGTGGCTCGCCTACACCCGTAACCGCCCGATCCGCTACCTCGGCAAGGCCGAGTTGTTCGAGCACCCCGTGGTCGGGCCGCTCATGCGGGCGCTCGGCATGATCCGCGTCGACCGGGGTTCAGGCGCCAGTCAACCCCTCGACGAGGCCGCCGACTATCTGCGGGCCGGTGAGTTGATCGGGATCATGCCCCAGGGGACGATCCCGCGCGGCCCGGCCTTCTTCGAACCGGACCTGAAGGCCCGACCGGGGGTCGCCCGCCTGGCGGCGATGGTGGACGACGTCCCCGTCGTGCCGATCGGACTGTGGGGGACCGACCAGGTGTGGCCGCGGTCGGCGCGCCTCCCGCGGCTGTGGCAGATCCCCGAGGTGCGCGTGCGGGTCGGAAGCCCTGTCCGGCTGGCACACGAGAGCCACACCGCCGACACCGCGGCGATCATGGATGCGATCTCACGGCTGCTCCCCGCCGAGGCGCGTCACAGCCGTGAGCCGACGGTCGAGGAACTGGCCAGGACCTATCCGCCCGGTAGCCCCGGCGATCTCAGGCCCGACGCTGACGGATCAGGTTGAGCGCGGAGCCGGCCTTGAACCACTCGATCTGGTCGGGTGACATGGTCTGGCGGGTCGTGAAGTCCACCGTCGTCCCGTCCGGCTTCGTGATGCGGCAGGCCACCTCGGACTCCGGTGCGAGGTCGGCCAGGCCGAGGACCGAGATCGTGTCGTCCTCGCCGATCTTGTCGTAGTCCGCGGGGTCCACGAACGTCAGCGCCAGGACGCCCTGCTTCTTGAGGTTCGTCTCGTGGATGCGGGCGAACGAGCGGACGATCACGGCGCGACAGCGGCGGAACCGGGGCTCCATCGCAGCGTGCTCACGCGAGGAGCCCTCGCCGTAGTTCTCGTCGCCGATGACGACCCAGTCCTGGCCCGACTCGTGGAGGTGGGCGGCGATGTCGGGGTAGGACTTCGTCGTGCCGTCGAGGGGGTCCTTGCCGGTCCCGGCCTCGCCCGTGAACGCGTTGACGGCGCCGAGGAAGAGGTTGCCGGAGATGTTCTCGATGTGGCCCCGGTACTTGAGCCACGGGCCGGCCATCGAGATGTGGTCGGTGGTGCACTTGCCCTGCGCCTTCACGGCGACGGGCAACTCGACGAGGTCCTCGCCGTCCCACGCCGGGAAGGGCTCGAGGAGTTGGATGCGGTCACTCGTCGGGGACACGACGACGTCGATGCCGTCGCCACCGTCGGCGGGCGGGGCGACGAAGACCATCTCGCCCGGGTCGAAGCCGGCGGGCGGGAGTTCGATCCCCATCGGCTCCGCGAGGCGCACCTCTTCGCCGGCTTCGTTGGTGAGCGTGTCGTTGGCGGGGTCGAAGTCCACCCGGCCGGCCAGCGCCAGCGCGACAACCGTTTCGGGGCTGGTCACGAAGGACAGCGTCGAGGCGAACCCGTCGTTGCGCTTGGGAAAGTTGCGGTTGTAGCTGTTGACGATGACGTTCGTGTCGCCCTCGGAGACGTCGCTGCGCGACCACTGGCCGATGCAGGGGCCACACGCGTTGGCGAGCACCGTCGCTCCGGCGGCCTCGAAAGTCTCGAGGAGGCCGTCGCGCTCGATGGTCGCCCGGACCTGCTCGGAGCCGGGGGTGACGAGCAGCGGCGTCGTGACCTTGAGGCCCTTCGCGACGGCGTCGCGGATGATGGACGCGGCCCGGGTTATGTCCTCGTACGACGAGTTCGTGCACGAACCGATGAGCGCCTGGGAGATCTCCATCGGCCAGCCCTCGGCCTCGGCCTCGGCGCCGAACTGTGACACCGGGCGTGCGCGGTCGGGGGTGTGGGGGCCGTTGATGTGGGGCACGAGGGTGGACAGGTCGATCTCGATCACCCGGTCGTAGTACTCGCCGGGGTTGGCGAGCACCTCGTCGTCGGCGCGCAGGTGGTGGGCGACGGCGTTGGCGGCATCCGCGATCTCCTCGCGGCGCGTGGACTTGAGGTATCGCGCCATCGCCTCGTCGTAGGCGAACACCGACGTCGTGGCGCCGATCTCGGCGCCCATGTTGCAGATGGTGCCCTTGCCGGTGCAGGAGATGGCGTTGGCGCCCGGCCCGAAGTACTCCACGATCGCCCCGGTGCCGCCCTTGACGGTCAGGATCTCCGCCACCTTCAAGATGACGTCCTTGGGCGCGGACCAGCCGCGCAGTTCGCCCGTGAGGTGTACGCCGATCAGCTTGGGCCAGCGGACGTTCCACGGCTCGCCGACCATGACGTCGACGGCGTCGGCACCGCCGACCCCGATGGCGATCATGCCGAGGCCACCGGCGTTGGGCGTGTGGCTGTCGGTGCCGATCATCATCCCGCCCGGGAAGGCGTACTGCTCGAGCACCACCTGGTGGATGATCCCGCTGCCGGGCTTCCAGAACCCTGCGCCGTACCGGGCGCAGACGGACTCGAGGAAGTCG
Source organism: Acidimicrobiales bacterium (assembly GCA_040219085.1). Lineage (NCBI taxonomy): Bacteria > Bacillati > Actinomycetota > Acidimicrobiia > Acidimicrobiales > Acidimicrobiales bacterium. The sequence goes on along the minus strand of JAVJTC010000010.1, from coordinate 10,071 downwards.
TAGACCTCGTCGTTGTTCTCGAGGGCGGCGAGCAGGTCACGCTTGCCGTCCACCTTGGCCTGGATGAGGTGGTCGCAGTGCGTCGTGGTCGGTGCCTGGACCTCGTCGAGGCCCGCGGTCATGAACTGGAGCCACGCCATCTGTGCCGTCGCGTCCTGCATGGCGACCCGGTCGGGGCGCAGATCCGAGTACGAGACCCCGCGGTCGATGCCGGCGGTGGCCGGGTCGTCGAGGTGGTTGCCGAGGATCTTCTCGGCGAGGGTCACCGGCCGACCGAGGCGCTCCCGCATGATGGCGACCCGCTCGTCGAGCGTGGCGTAGACGCCGTTGATCAGGTCGATGGGAGTGTTCGGTCCGACGGCCATGTGTTTCCCCTGGAGGTTCGTTGACTGCTGCTGAGTGGCGTGTGCGGCGATCCTAGAGCGCCGACCCGGGGCATACCCGAAGGCCGGGCTCCCCACACGATGTGATACAAGTATAGGACAAGTGAGGACCTTCCGCTATCAGGAGATCGCCACCGATCTGCGACGTCGGATCACCGACGGCGAGTTCGGCGCGGGCCGGATCCTGCCGAGCGAAGCGGAGCTCGGAACCGCCTACGAGGCGAGCCGGGTGACCGTGCGCAGGGCGCTCGATCTGTTGCGGGCCGAGGGACTCGTGGATTCCCGACAGGGCTTCGGGTGGTTCGTCGCCGCCGACCGGGTCAGCCAGGTTCTCGACGGCCTCGCCACCATCGAGGCGCAACTCGACGACTCCGGTCGCACGTCGGAGCGTCAGATCGTCGAGTTCCGGTTCACCGACGCCCCGGCGCATGTCGCGGCGGTCCTGGGTTCGCGGGTCCTCGAGGTCCGGCGCGTCAACCTCGCGGACGGACATCCATTCGCCCGGGTGACGGTGTGGTGCCGTGAGGACCTCGGCGCCGAGCTGTCCCACTCCGATGTGGAGCGGGCCAGCTTCGGGGACCTCTTGAGCATCGACCTGGCCGGTGCCACCCAGCGCATCGGCGCAGCGACGGTGTCCGACGCCGACGCGGCGTTGTTGGACGTGCCGACGGGGTCGCCCGTGCTCGTGGTGTCACGGACGACCACGTCGACCGACGGTGAACCGGTGCTCGTGTCCGAGCACGTCTTCCCCGGCCACCTCACCGAGTTCGTCGTGGACCTTCGGGCGGGGCAGGGCTCGGAGACCGGTGAACGGCCGGCTCTGCGTCTCGTCGACGAGAGCTGAGCGCTGTTCTCAGAGGTCGGTGCCTACCGCCGCGACCAGCCGGCTGGCCATACGCAGGATCAGCGCGGTCAGATGCGGGGCCAGGCGGGACGGCGGTTGCGCCGGGACCGGTCACGGCTACCGAGTTGCCATGCCCTGCGCCACGATGCCGCGGCCGGACCCGACATGGAGGGGACGTCGCCGGCGTGGAACCGTCGGCGGGCCTGCCACCAGTCGGTGGCCACCTCGTCCGCGAGTGAGGAGACGGCGATCTCGATGCGTGTCGCGAGGCCACGGGAACGCTCGCCGTCGTCGGCGACCACGGGCGCGCCGAAGGCCACCGTGGTCCGGGCCGGGCGGGGGAGCAGTGATCCCTTGCGCAGGATGCGTCCCGTTCCCGAGAGATGGACGGGGATGACCGGGACGCCGCAGCGCAGCGCGAGGTAGGCGGCGCCGCCGCGGAACTCCTGGGCCCACCCGTCGGGGCTGCGGCCGCCCTCGGGGTAGATGAGCAGCGACCAGCCCTCGTCGAGGATGCGGGCGGCCTCGTCGGCGGAGGTCCGGCCCACCTTCGACCGTTCGATCGGGATCGCCCCCACGAACAGGGCCGAGGCGGCGCTCGTCACCGGGTTGGAGAAGAAGTAGTCGGCGGCCGCACCGACGACGAGGTGGTGCCGCAGGTGCGCCGGGATCGACGTGGCGATCAGCGGCGTGTCGAGGTGGCTGTGGTGGTTGGCCGCGAAGATCACCGGACCGTCGATGTCGTCGAGGCGGTCCAGTCCGATGCGTTCGGGCTGAGCGAGAACCCTGACCGTCGGCCGGACGATCGACTCGACCGCGGCCGCCCGCACGACCCGTGCGAAGTCGGTGCGGGCCCAGTCGGTGTCGTAGTCCACGCCGCGACCCTCGGGCTTCGGAACGGGCCCGGCTGCCTTCGGCACCGTCGGTGCCCGGTAGGGGAATTCGAGGCGCGGCGGGCGCAGACGGCCGAGACGGCGGGCGCGCCGCTGCACGGACCGGGCGGTCATGCGCATCTTGCGCATCTCGGTGCGGGTGTCGAACACGGCTCAGGTCACGTCCGCGATCAGCAGCGGCGGTGCGTGCAGGTGGGTGATGGTGGGCTCGCGACCGACGACGTCGGAGGCCATCTCGAGCGCGTCGTTGAGCGTCGACGCGGGCTGGAAGCCCAGGCGGTGCACCGCCTTCACATTGCCGCCGACGATGATGACCTTGCCGAGATGGTCCAGGGCGTGGGCGCCCCAGTACCACATGTAGAACGGGTGGACGCCGTGGTAGGCGTAGCTCGTGCGGTACAGGTGGATGTACCACTCGTCCTCGGCGAAGCGCTTCTCGTACTTCGCCTCGATCTCGAGCGGATCGGTCGTGTCGGTGAGGACCTGCTCGAAGAAGTCGATGTAGCTCGGGTGGTGGACCGGGTGGAACTCCCACGGGGTCGGGTGCGTCATGATCACGACGCCTCCGGGGCGCACCAGCGGACGTCCCCGGTACAGGTTGAAGTAGTACCCGAGCCCGAGGCACATGACGAGGATCGGGTTCATGATCGAGTTGACGTTGTAGGGGCACAGGTAGGGGAGCCCGAGCGTCAGGACGTCGGTCTGGCCCTTGACCTCGACCACCTGCTGGTCGTGGACGTGGGCGAGGGTCTTCTCGTGGACGGCCTCCACCTCGCCCGCGTACACCGACGTCAGGTCGTAGGGGGACTTCCAGGTCTGGAAGGCAGCCCGGCGGGCGGCCGAGGGCATGGCCTTCAGGCCGGTCTGCATGGCGACGAATTTGGCCCGGTCGGCAGCGTTCCACTCCCACTCGCGCTTCTGGAACATGCCGAGGGGGCCGTCGAGACCGTAGGTGTTGTTGTTGACCGTGGTCTCGATCTGGAAGATCGGCGGGCCGTGCTTCTTGATGATCTCGCCCTGGCGCCAGTTCGAGTGGTGCAACTCGGACTTGTGACGGTCCATGAAGGACTTGGAGTGGACCATCGTCTTGACGTTGTGGTGGTGACGCAGCGCCTTGTAGCCGGACAGACCGGTGGCCGTCGACTTCCAGCCGCCGTCCATGGCGACGAGGTTGATGTTCACGTACACGACGAGGTCGCTCTCGGCGGCCCGGCGCGACATCTGGACATCTTCGCCGTGGTCGGTGGTGCCGAGGATCACCATCCCGTCGGGGTCCTCGGCGTCGTGGTTGTAGAGCTGGCCCGACGGGGCGAACGCGTCGTAGACGCGGTCGCCGACGGCGTGGCGCAGTTCGTTCTCGGTCATGCGCCGGTGCAGGGCGAGTGCGGCGATGAGGTGCACGTCGTCCACGCCCGCGGCCGCGGCAAGGTCCAGAACGGCTTCGATGATGCGCTGGCGGATGTCGGGGCGGCGCATCGGCGGCAGCGGCAGCGAGATGTCGTCGAACGCGATGGTCAGCTTCATCCCGGGCTTGAGCAGGGCCGGGAGCGGGTCGTGGTCGAGGGGTTCGAGCAGCGCCCGGCGGATGGCGCCGTCGGGGTCGTCGATGCCGTCGACCGCCTCGGCGGGGTAGATCACCCGGGACCGGTCGGGCGGGAGCTTCTCGAGCGAGAATCCCTCACCACGGTGGAACAGGATGGGCGGTGTCGAACGGTCGACGTCGAGCACGAAGCCCTTCCGGGGGGTGCGTCGCGGACTCACGCGCGGGTCCTCTCGTCGGGTGTGTGCGCTGGGGTCGGGCTCGCGTGGGGCGAGCTGCGTCGGGAACTCACGCGGTCCTTCTCCTGCCGATGGGCAACAGTTTGCGGGGTCCACCGGGGGCCTTGTCGAAGATCTCCACGAGCCAACCCCGCCGGCGGGCGAGGGTGGCGAGTTTCGTCTCGGGGTTGACCGCGACGGGGAAACCGACGGCTTCGAGCATGGGGAGGTCGCTCGTCGAGTCCGCATAGGCGCAGGCCTCCGACAGCGACAGGCCTTCGGCCTCGGCGTAGTCGGCGAGGCCCTGGGCGCGGCTCTCGCCGGTGGGCGGGACCTCGAGGAGTTGGCCTGTGTAGACGTCGCCATCGGTGGCGAGGTGGGCGCACACGACCTCGTCGAAGAGGGGGCGGAACGGGGCGACGACGAAATCCAGCGCACCGGTGATCAGCACCGTACGGTGGCCGAGCGCCCGGTGTTCGCGCACCCGACGTATGCCGGCGGGGAACGACTGTTTCAAGATGACGTCACTGAACATCTCGTAGGTGTCGGTCTCGAGTTGCTCGATGGGGGCGCCCTTGTAGCGGCGGTAGAACTGGCGCAGGAAGTCGCTGCGGTCCCGGCGGTCCAGGGCCAGCAGGCCGGGTGCCTGCAGCAGGGTCTTCGCGACGAGGCGGATGCGGTCCTCGTCGTTGAGGCGCCGGGTGGCCAGCCACCCCCACGAGGCGACGACGTTCGACGCGATGAGCGTGTTCTCCAGGTCGAAAGCCGCGATGTGGCGGTCGGGTGAGAGGACCTGTCGGCGCAGCCGGGTGGAGCGGCTCTCGCCGCCCTTTCCGCTCGGGGCCACCTTCACACGGCCCTGGATCATCACCGACGGGAAATGGATGTCGGTGAGGTAGTGGTCCCAGTCGATGGTGCGCGGGTCGAAGTTGAAGGCCGCTCGGTCTGCTTCAGGTAGCGATCCGTGCAGCCGCAGCAGCTCCGAGGTGCCGTACGTGGCCTCGCACTCGACGTACATGCCGTAGAGCTCGACGTATCCCATGGCCCGTTCGAGCTGCTCGCGCTGTTCTTCGATCTCCCCCGCGAGCACGGCGCCGCGGCCGCGCACCGGTAGGACCTGCAGCGCCCGCTCGGCGACCCTCAGGCCGCGGCGTGCCCGATCCAGTTGGCCCTTCGCTTCGTGGATGGACGGGTAGGACCACCGGGTGGGGCTGATGGGCTGGTCGCGCTCGTCGTAGATCGGGTTCTCGGAGAACCAGGCGTGGGCGAAGTCGTGCAGGCCCTGGAATCTCAGCGGGTTGGTGGAACCCGATGCCACCTGGAACACCTCGGGCTGGTCCTCGGGGCCCTTGGCCGCCACGGCGCAGATGGCCGACACGACGTGGTCCACCGGGATCACGTCGAGCGCGCCCTCGGGCAGCCCGGGGAAGTCCTTCAGCAGGCCGCGGCCGAAGGCGATGATGATCGGCTCGGCCATGCGGAACCCGCGGATCCAGCCGGGGAAGGGTTCGGCGTAGGACGATTCGATGATCGACGGCCGCACGATGGACAGCGGGATGTCGCCGCGGGTCTCGACGAGGGCCTGCTCGGCGAGGGCCTTCGTGAAGGCGTAGGCGTCGGGGAAGCCGAGCGACGCGGCGCGGGCGCGGCCCGCGTCGACGAGTTGGTCCTTGATCCAGCGCTGGCGGTGCTGTTCGGACTTGGCGGCCAGGGCGGTGTTGCCCGCGGCGCCGACTTCGTCCGACGCCATCTTCTGGAACTCGCCGAGGCGGTCCGGCGTGCGGCTCTCGTCTTCGAGGGTGATGCGGGACCGGCGGGCCGAGTCTGCCTCGGTGCGCCAGTCCACGTCGATGGCGAACGCCGAGTCTGCGAGGAGTTGTTCGGGGGCGGCGCCCTTGCGGTTGCCCGCCACGTAGGCGGTGGACACGGCGATGAGGTGCGGGGTGACGCCGAGTTCGTTGAGTGTCGCCGCAAGGCGCACGGGGCCCAGGAGATTGGTCTCCACCGCGAGGTCATAGGGGTTGTCGAAGGCGACGGCGGCGGCCGAGTGGATCACGATGTCGCAGCCGGCGAGCATCTCTCGCCCCTCGTCGTCGAGGGCGAGATCGTCGGCGGTGACGTCGGCGGCGATGGGGTGGATCCGCTGCTCGATCATCGCCGCGAAGGCGTCGGGCCCGACCTGTTCGCGCAGGCGGTCGAAGCAGTCGTTGCGGAGGATGTCTCGTTCGACGCGTTTGGTGGCGCCGCGTCGGCCGGGTCGAACGAGCAGGACGATCTCGCAGTCGTCGACGGTGCGCAGGAGCCGCTCGGTGAGCGCGGTGCCCAGGAACCCGGTGGAGCCGGTCATCGCGATGCGCTTGCCGGCGAGTGCCTCGCTGATCACCGCGTGTTGGCTCCCATGTGTCCCGAGTGTCCCGAGTGTCCCGTGTACCTGGCTGTGCCCCTGGCCGTGTTCCTGCCGCTGCCGTGCCTCGATGGCTCCGTGGGCGGGCTGGCCGGGTGCTCTCTACCACATGGTAGAGGAGCGTCTAGGATCGCGCGATGGACACCCGGGAGCGAATCCTCGTCACGGCGACGACGATGTTCGGCGCCCGGGGGTACGAGGCCACGTCGCTCGACGCCGTCGCCGACGAACTCGGCATCCGCAAGCAGACGATCCTGTACCACTATCCGTCCAAGGAGCGGCTGCTCGAGGCCGTGGTGGACGCCGCGGTGGCGGACCTGGTGAAGGCCCTCGATGCGGCCGTCGGCCACGAGGGCGATGCGTTCGAACGGGTGGAGGCGGTGGTGCGTGCGGTGTTCCGTCTGGCCGTCCGCCGCCCGGCTGTTCTCGGCCTGTTGCGCGAGATCACCCGACTCGGTGATCCGTGGACGACGCGGGTGGCCACTGCGCTCGAGCCGATGGTTGACGCCGCCACTGCGAGCTTGGCTGCGGCGATGGACGACGGTGACGTCCGGCGCTGCGATCCGCGCCTGCTGCTGGTGTCGGTGTACTCGACCGTCGTCGGGGTGGCGACCGAGATCGAGGTTCTGCGCGCGGTCGGTATCGAGCCGACTCTGCGGGAAACGGTGCGGCGCCGCGCGGAACTGCTCGGGTTCCTGCGGTCCGCGCTGCGCTGAGCGCGCTGTCTGCGCTGTCGGTCCTTTCACCGGTGCAAGTGGCGGTGGGCGCGACGCCGGGCGAAGCGCTCGAGCGCGAGGCGGACGAGTTCGTCGACGAGTTCCGTGTAGGCCACGCCGCTGGCGGCCCACATCCGGGGGTACATCGAGATGGGGGTGAAGCCGGGCATCGTGTTGACCTCGTTCAACAGGACACGCTCGCCGGACACGAAGACGTCCACCCGGGCGAGGCCTTCGACCCGCATCGCCCGGGCCGCGTCGGCGGCCAGTTGCCGCAGCGTCGTCTCGGTCGACTCGTCGAGCAGCGCTGGCACGAGCAGTTCGGCCGCGTCGTCCACGTACTTGTCGGCGTAGTCGTAGAAGTCCCCGGCGGGCTTGATCTCGCCGGGTACCGAGATGCGATAGGGGTCGTTGCCGAGGACGCCGATCTCGATCTCGCGGCCGACGATCGCTTCCTCCACCACGATCCACTCGTCGTAGCGGGCCGCCGTCTCGAGCGCCTCGTCCAGGGAGTCCACGTCCGTGGCCCGTGACACTCCGACGGAGCTGCCCATGTTGGCGGGCTTGACGAACGCCGGGAGGCCGAGCGTGCCGGCCAGCAGTTCGGCGGTGTCGGTGTCGATGTCGGCGGTGCGCAGTGCCCGGTAGGCGGCCTGGGGGATGCCGTGGTGTGCAGCGACCTCCTTGGCCTTGGCCTTGTCCATCGCCAGGGCGGACCCGAGCACTCCGGTCCCGACGTAGGGGAGGTCGAACGTCTCGAGCAGGCCCTGGATGGTTCCGTCCTCGCCCATCGGTCCGTGCAGCAGGGGAAACACGACCGTCGCGCCCGCGGGTCCGCTGGTCGGGCCGTCAGCCGGTGAGTCGGGTGCGGAGTCAGCTGAGCCGCCCGGCGGGCCGTCGGCCGGGGCGAGTAGCACCTGGCTCGGGGTGACCGGCGTTCCGGCGGTGTCCAGCGCCGCGGGGAACTCGCCGGACGCGATAGCCGCGTTGGCTGCCTCGGCGCGGGTCCAGATTCCGTCACGGCCGATTCCGACCGCGACTATGTCGTAGCGGTCCCGGTCGGCTGCAGCGAGCACGTGGCGCGCGGAGACGCACGAGATGTCGTGTTCGGCGGATACGCCTCCGAAGAGGACCACGAGTCTGATCCTGCGCGGCATCGGCCGCGAACCTACCGGCTCGGACTCGCGCCGGTCCGGACGGTGGTCGTGGAAGACTGCGCCCATGAAGCTGACCGTGGCCGAGATTCTCGAAGCGACAGGTGGTTCGTTGGCCGGTCGGCGTGCCGGCTCGACGGGCCCGGATGGCGGCGCTGGTGAGGGCGGGGGCGCCGGCGACCCCGCCGGGTCGGTGGTGGTGGAGTCGTTCACCCAGGACTCCCGCACGGTCTCGCCCGGGGCCCTGTTCGTCCCGCTGTTGGCCGAACGTGACGGTCACGACTTCATCGGCGCGGCGGTCGACTCGGGCGCGGCGGCGTACCTGACCGCCCGACCTGACGATCCGCCGGTGGGTGACGCGGTGGCGATCGTCGTGGACGACACGCAGGTGGCCCTCGAGGCGCTGGGGTCGGCGGCGCGGGATCGGATCGCCGGACCGGTCATCGGCATCACCGGCTCGGTTGGCAAGACGTCGGTCAAGGACTTCACCGCGGCGGTGTTGAACGTCGACCGGCCGACCCACGCCGCTGATCGCTCCCACAACAACGAGATCGGCGTGCCGCTCACTCTGCTCAACACCCCCGACGGCACCTCGACGGTCGTGGTCGAGATGGGTGCCCGCGGTCCGGGTCACATCGCCCATCTGTGTGGCATCGCCCGACCGACCGTGGGCGTCGTGACCCGCGTGGCCGCTGCGCACACGGAGATCTTCGGATCCCTGCGGGCGGTGGCGCGTGCCAAGTCCGAGTTGGTGGAGGCTCTGCCCTCGTCGGGTTTCGCTGTTCTCAACGCCGAGGACCGCCGGGTGGCCGAGATGGTGAGCTTCACGACCGCCGCGGTCACCACCTACGGGGGTGTCCGGGCCGACGTCACCGCCCGTGACGTGACCCTCGACGACGACCTGCGGCCGAGCTTCACGCTCGTGCACCGGACCGGCGAGGTGCCCGTCACCCTCGCCGCCCGCGGCGCTCACATGGTGTCCAACGCGCTGGCCGCGGCGTCCGTGGGCATCGTCGCCGGACTCGATCTCGCCACGATCGCTGCCGGCCTCGCCGCGGCTGAGCTCTCGCCTCTGCGTATGGACGTGGTCCGCACGCCGACGGGAGGGATCGTCATCAACGACGCGTACAACGCCAACCCTGCGTCCATGTCGGCCGCGCTCGATGCCCTCATGGCCCTCGACGTGAAACGCCGCTTCGCCGTCCTGGGGGTCATGGCCGAGCTGACGCCCAAAGAGCATGGACCCTCGCACCGCGCCGTGGCCGAGCGGGCCGCCGCCGGGGGCGTCACCGTGGTGGTGGTGGGGGAGGAGGCCTACGGTCTCGACCCGGTGGAGGGGCCCGCCGATGCCGTGGCCGCACTCGGCGGGCTCGGTCCGGGGGACGCGGTCCTCGTCAAGGCGAGCCGCGTCGCCGCGCTCGAGCGCGTCGTCGATCTCCTCTCCGGTCCATAGCGCTCGAGACCCGAGCCGCGTCACGCTGCCCAGGGTCGAGCACGTCCCGTCAGGTCGCGAGGAGTTCATCGGCGTGGCTGGTTCACGCTGCTGCATCGGCCTGGTGGGGTGGTGCGTTGGCTCGGTGGTGCCATGTGAGGTTGGGGGCGGTGCCGGTGACGGCGATCTCTCCGTTGTGGAGGGCGGTGTGGTGGCGGCGGCAGAGGAGGGTGAGGTTGGCGAGGCTTGTGGGGCCGCCGTTGGCCCAGTGCACGATGTGGTGGGCGTCGCACCATTCGGCTGGTGTGGTGCAGTCGGGTTCGGTGCAGCAGCGGTCTCGGGCGACGAGCGCGTCCCACATGGCCGGTGGGGGTGTGCGGGTTCTCTGGCCGAGACCGCTGCTGCACCGAACCCGACTGCACCACACCCGCAGAATGGTGCGACGCCCACCACATCGTCCACTGGGCCAACAGATCGGAAGAGCGTC